>CAUVXT020000002.1:0-13115 GCA_963555975.3 Dehalococcoidia bacterium | reverse complement strand
CCTGATGTTCCTCCTCTAGTCTCTCAGCTTGGACACGCGGAGTGGACAGCCCCTCCATGCCTACCACGCGCACGCGCTCGCCGGCGCCAATCTCCGCGTTGGCTACAATCCAGTCGTCCGCCACTGCGCTCCACACCTCGCTTGTGAGGCGCACCGTGCCCCTGGGCGAAAGCCCCAGCACCACGGTGCCCGTCTGCCCAATCACGCTTTCGGCGACCGGGACGTTCGTGTCGTCCCGCGACCTCAGCATGGAGCCGACGAGCCAGCCGCCCCCGCCTAGCAGCAACACCGCTGTCGCCAGAACCACCCACAGGTTCACGCTGAATGCGGGCAGCGTGGGCGAGGGAGCGCCGGACGGGTTGAACAGCAGCAGCCCGCCAATGACAAAGCTCACCACCGCGCCCACGCCCAGCAGGCCGACTCCGGCCACCTGCAACTCCAGGAACAGCAGCAGCAGCGCAAGGGCCAGAAACGCGAACCCAACCCAGTTGATGGGCAGGTTGCCCGCGGCGGCGAACGCCAGCAGCAGGCACATGACGCCCACCGCGCCGGGTATGATCATGCCGGGGTTGAACAGCTCGATAACCAGGCCAAGCCCGCCAAGCGTGATCAGGATGAAGTAGACGTTGGGGTTGGACAGGAACAGGACGACGCGCTCCGTGAGCGTCATCCCCAGGCTGCGCTGCTCCAGCCCTTCCGTGTCCAGCGTCACGGCGCCGCCGGGCGTCTCCACGCTCATGTCGTGAAGCTGCTCCAGCAGGTCGTCCAGGTCGTCCCGCGGTGAAGTCCACCACGCCCAACTCCACGGCTTCCTGCGAGCTGTAGGCGGCCGCCTCGAGCACGGTCGCCTCCAGCGCTTCCACGTTGCGCCCCCCGCTGCTCGGCGACGTCGCGTATGAGCGCGGCGGCGTCCTCGGTCGCCTTGCTCTTTATGGTCTCCGGCAGCTCTTCGCCGCCGCTGCCCACGGGGCTTGCGGCGCCGATGTTGGTGCCGGGAGCCATGACTGCCACGTTGGCCGCGGCGGTGATGAAGGTGCCCGCGGACGCCGCGTGCGCCCCGCCGGGCGCAACGTAGACCACGGAGGGCACGCCGGACTCCAGCAGGGCGGTCACCATGTCGCGGGTGGAGTCCAGGAAGCCGCCGGGCGTGTCCAGCCGCACGACAATGAGCGCGGCGTCGCCCTCCGCGGCGTGCTCGACGGCGCGCTCAAGGTAGCCTGCCACGGTGGGGTTGATGACCTCTTCGATCTCGGCGTAGACGTAGTGGCGGGACTGGCCCCATCGCCGCGCCGGTGACGCCCAGGGCAAGCGCGATCAGCGACAACGCCACCAGGACGAGCCGCAGCGCCGGCCCGGCCGCCCGCGCCGCGGGCGCGTCCGACTCTCGCCGCCTGACGGCGAGTGCAGCGCGCTTTCCGCCCGCATTGAGCATGGCTCACCCCCACCCTCCATTATGGGCGCAACGCAGCGAGCGGTCAACGCGCGCGGGGGCTGGCGCTTCGACAAGCTCAGCGCGAACGGGATACGGTGTCCGTTCGCCCTGAGCTTGTCGAAGGGCGAGGGGAGGCTCCGCTCGCGTGTTCATCCGCTCATGGTTCGACAGGCTCACCACGAGCGGGCAGATCGGCAGACTCTGGAACTGGAGCGCGGGCGGAACTCCGGGACTGATGCAGGAGTCAGGCCCATTTCCTGCTCTTGCGTCCCAGCAAGTACCTTCCCAAGGCTACACCCACTATCATAGAACCCGCATGAAAGGCGATCGCTGCCAACTCGATCAATCGATTTGCAGCTTCGTCACCCACGGACTGCACGAACGCCGAATCGGTCAGGACAATGAACAGGAAGAAGGCCACGTGCCTCAATCCCACCAATCCGAAGCTCAAGGCCAACATTCGTGGTATGCTTGCCGCGTCGTCCTGCTGTAACTCCTCGCCCGCCACCATCCGCGTCAGAACGTATTTCCCGGTGGCCACGGCCGCTACCATGAACACAGAGTCGATTGCCGCGCTGAGCAGGAACGCCTGAATAATTCCCAGAGCGAACCCATCTCCAAAGTCTATTCCCAAGAGAGACACCGCACTATCGAAGGCGACCTTGAAGAGCCTCAGCAGGACGTACAGTCCCAATCCGAAGAGGACTGTCAACAGGGCGCCCTTACCCGGAATAATCCGCAAGCTGCACGTCTCCCACTGCTCAGCTAAAGCCGCGCGGCCTCTCATGGCTTCGGCGGCGCATTGCACCCGGCCGTCACCTTGGTCAAGCATGGCTCATCCACTGTCCCAATTATGACCGCCGCGCTGCGAGCGGTCAACGCTCGCGGGCTCCATTTCCCCACGCCCGCGCAGGCGGGCGTCCAGAGGGACAAGACTAGCCCTCGGTCCCAATCGCGTGCCGGCCGGACAGTCGGCTGAGTGGATTGCTATGAAAATAGGTCGATTCAGGCACGAGATTGTGTCGCTATGGCAAAGGTACAGAGGAGACGCGGCCGACATTTTCATTGGCTTATCTGGCGCTGGCAAGCGCAATAGGAATTCCCGCCTCCGCGGGAATAGGGAGACGGGTGATTGTGGCGGTCTCCCCATCCATGCTTAGACAAGCCTCAGCGCGAACGGGCCCTCAATCCAAACGCGCCCCGGCGGCGTATAATGCATTGAACGATCCTCTGGCGGACGCACTCACTGGAGGGAAGAACGGGAGCATGGGACACCCCGGCAGCCGTGCGAGGCGGTACGTTGCAGGTCTGCTCCGGGCAGACGGCGCAGAGTTCCGGGTTCGTTGCGCCTCCGCCCTCACCCACCCAGTGACCGTCGCTGCGCTGGCAACGCTGCTGCTCAACGACGTGGTGTTCAAGGCCATCTGGCCCAACGCCTGGGTCACGGGCAAGCTCAGCGACCTGGCATGGGTGATATTCGCATTGCCTTTGCTGGCGTTTCTCCTCTCGTTCTTCACGCGAGGCAGCGCCGTCGCGGCGCGGGCGGCGCTCCTCAGCGCGTACGTTGGGCTGCCCGTGCTGTACGCGGCTTTCAACACGTTCGAGCCGGTGCACCACTGGATTCTCTGGGGCATCTCCCTGGTGTCCGGCGGCATGGGACAGACGCCTCTCGATGCCACGGACTCGCTCGTCATCCCGTTCGGCGTGGGCGCGGCCGCCTGGGTGTGGCAGAGGCCCGCCCTCAGCCGGGAGGCGCTGCGCCTGCGCTTGAGCCTGCTGGTTGCCGGTGCCGCGGCGCTGGCCAGTGTCGCTACTACCCTCCCTGAGCCGGATCATGGAATCGTCAGCGTGGGTATCTCCGAGGATGGCGCAGTCTGCGCGAGCGAATACGCAAGCGGCGAGTGCTTTTATCGTAGCGAGGATGGCGGTTTGACGTGGGCTTACAATGCAGGAGACCTGCAGAGTGTTACTTGGGGCGGCAATATCACCGAGACACCGAGAGGCAGCTTTGCCCTTGACGGATCGGAGATTCTGCACGCGGGCGACTCGGGGAGCGCTCAAACGGTCTATTCGACCGTATACCTCAGGCAGGCAGGGAACGTCTGGGTGCAGGAACAGGCCACCGAACACCTTGATGAGGCAAGGCTGGCTACCATCCCGCGTGAAATTGCCTGCGATGAAGGCAGCGGCAACGTGGTGGCTGCCATGGGAGTTATGGGCGTACTGGTGGGCGCACCGGATGGGAGTTGGACGCCCTACGCGGTGGGGCCGTTCAGACCAGCCGACTTCTCACTGGTAGGCAAGGCGGGTGCGTTGCTGTCGAACTTTGACTTCTGGGCCGTTGCCTTGGGACTATCCATGTCCATGACCCTGTGGGGGCTTAGGCTCGCACAGGGGAATCTTGCGGAAGAGGCTCTTCTATTTCAAGGCATAGTATTTGTTATTGCCGCCACGGCAGCCGCGTTCCTTGTGGGCTCTTTGGGGACTGTCGACAGCTTCCTGACTTGGAGCAGCATTCTAGCTTGGCCTGTGCTCATAGCCATGGGAATCTGGGCCCTCGTCAGAGGCGCTTTACCGAGAACAACCGAAGCGGACGATTCCACCCCGAAAGAGATTCTGGCCTACCTCTCGCTCCTCGCGGCCACGGAGATAGTCGGGGCGTTCAGATATCGGGAGCCTTCTGGCACCCTCTCCATTATCGACTTTCAGGATTTTGCCATGTTCAGCCTGCTGTCGTTCGTGACTATAGGCGGCCTGTTGGCGACCCCTTGGCACCTGAAGCGTCACTGGCCTGCGGCGTTGCTGTGCCTGGCTGGCACGTTCGCGCTGGTATTCCTAGCATACTTCCTGTGGCTGCAAACCGACCTCTCGTCGTGGGTGCCCGGCGTCGCGGCCGTGGCGTTGACCGCCTTTGCGGCCTTGGCGCTGGCGGGCCACGTGAGCGCGAAGATGCGAGCGCGCGGCATCACCTGCCCGGCCTGCGGCGAGTGGAACAGGGTCACGGCCCGGTCGTGCTCCGGCTGCCGGGGGAGAGTCAGTTACTAGGGGGATCCTTGTCCATGCTTAGACAGGCTCAGCACGAACGGGAGCGGCGGCCGCCGTATGGGCGGTTCGCGCACCGTCCCGGCGTGGCCGGCAACCTGATTGACGCGCGCTGCCCTGCTCATGGTTCGCCGAATGAGCAGGGCAGTGACTGATGCTGAGCTTGGCTGCTATGGCGCGGCGGGCGCAGAGTGTGTCCAGCCGCTCCAACCGTTCGCGTTGCCCGCACGCGTGGCAACGATGTACGTCTTGGAACTGTCGAGGTCGTTGATGGTGATGCTGGTGAAGCCGTGGTTGAGGTACGCCAGCGACCAGGTTGCGCCGTTGTCGGAGCTGTACGTCACGTGGTAGTGGGTTGCGCCGTTGACCGCGGGCCACGTGGCGGTGAGAGAGTCGCCCGCACGGGTTACGGAGATGTCACCGACGCCGGGCAGCTGCTGCGCCAGGGCGGGGAAGGCGAACAGCGCAGCGAGGATCACCGTCAGGAGCCCGCCAGCCAGCCGGGCCTGCCAGGATACGAGAAACGATGGCCGAGTCCTCATGCTCCCTCCTCTCGTGTTGTGCTCGTCTGCATTCGTCCGGAGGCCGTGGCCCGCCGGGTTATCCTCGACCGCGAGACCGCCTGTGTGCTGTGCTCGCCAGTTATCCAGGGTTGTCGGCTGGGTTACCATGTCCCGTCTCCTTGCGTTGCGGTTAGCCTTTGTTGTGGGCTGCCGTGGTGTCCACGGCAAGGAATATAGCATACATCCTGTGCATACGCAACCTTTTTCCAAGGGAATTTTGCCCAATTTTCGGGTGGATTCTTGGGGGGGCATCGCGGGGGAGCTTGCAGGGGCGCGGGCCTATTGCCCTGGCCAGGTATGGATTCCTGCCTGTGCGGGGCATGGACAACGCCGGGCAGGGCAGTTGGGCGGCTGGAATTGTTCGAGAAAGCAGGCGACCAGAAGCCCGCCCTCGGTTCGTCTAGTCAGTGGATACCCCCGGAGGTTCTCCGATTGCCCGACGCAGGAACTGAACCACCGTGCCGTACTCGATGCCCTCAAGTTCAGCCGGGCTAGCGTGTTCAATGTCCTCAAGTTGTCCGATTTTGCTGGTCCAGCGACCCGTTGGAAGCTGACGGGCCACGTGTCCGATGCCAGTTGAAACCCGGTAGATTGCGACCTTCTCGAAGCCTTCTTCCAATTTACCGTCGCCGCACGGCTCGTATCCCAACGTGCCAAATGCTTGGATGAAGGCCGAGACGCTATTCTCCCGTGGCACTTCCGGCGGCCAGTAGCTATCGGCGTTGGGCCACCACCAACGGGTGTCAGCGCCAGCAGCCCAAGCGACGCAGTTATAGCCAATGTCCTGAGAGCTCGTAACCGTGAAGTCGCGTAGAGCCGGGAAGAGGCTGCTGAGGTGAGACGTCATACTACCGAAACTCGAAACCTAGTCGATGTACCGGTACTTCCTTCCCCAGTCCAGCCAGGCGTTCGTCATGGCGTCAACGTCGCCGCGATCCTTCGGCTCTACAGGAGACTCACGCGCAATGGAGCGGAGTGCCAAGAACCATTGCGCCTTCGTCTGCCCCAAGTCGTGCAGGATCAGAGGTATGGCGTATTTGCCCATGCCGATGATCTCCTGATACGCGGCGATGCTCCGCAATCAGGTCAGGCGAAGAAAGATGGGCCGTTTCTCTCTTCCACTCAGCCGTCAGGCGCAAGAACTCCGTATCGACAGTTGCCGGAGCGTCCGCATACGCGGTCTCGGGCCGGCCTTCGCCAAGCGTATGGCTGCGGTCGCGCGGAACGCCGGCCTCCTCCATCCGCCTGCCGTCAGCCGTGCCATCCGGCTGTGCATCTGCTGAAGCCGTCATGACGCCTCCGATTAGTCGACCTTTGGAACGCTCAGGCTGACCTTGCGCTACGCGCCGCATCCTGCACCGCTCGTGGTGAGCCTGTCGAACCATTTGAGTGGTGCGGACTGCGGGTCAGCCCCCAATCGCCTAGTGTCCCGCCTCCTCGTCCCACGTAGTGGGCTCCTCAGAGCCGACCACCTGCTTCTCGTACAGCGCGTCTATCTCCGCCTCCGAGTAGCCCAGCTCAGCCAGTATGCTGCGGGTGTGCTGGCCCCTCAGCGGGCCGGAGCCGACCCTGCTGGGCGTGCGGGACAGGTTGACCACCGGGCCGTACCGCCAGTAGCTGCCTATGCGCAGGCTCTCCGCGGGCCGGATGAACTCGTTTTCTGCCACGTGCGGGTCCTGGGAGTAGAAGTTGAACATCCCGCTCTCCTCCACCTCCACGCACGCCACGTCCTCGGCGATGAGCAGCTCCTCCCACTCCGCGGGGTTGCGCGTGGCGAACGTCTCCTGCAACCGCTCGATCAGCGCGTCGTCGTTCTCCAGGCGGGCGTCGGCGGTCGCAAAGCGCGGGTCGCTGAGCAGGTCGTCGAGGCCAATCGTGCGGCAGAGCGTCTGCCACTCCTCCTCGAACAGGCAGGCCAGGAACACCCAGCCGCGCCGCGCCTGGTAGAGGCGGTAGAGCGCGTGGGGGCCGTGGCCGTCTGCGTCCGGCAGCAGGCACTCAGGCTTGCCGTCGTAGGCGAAGAAGTCGTCCAGGTTGGCGTAGGCGTTTGCGCCAATCATGGTCGAGAGGACGTACTGGCCGCCCCCGCCGTGCCGCTCGCGGGCGCAGAGGCCCAGCAGCGCGCCCGTGGAGATGACCATTGAGGAGTTGGGATCGGGGTTCGTCTCGTTGGCGCGGCCCAGCCGGCGGGCGAACTCCTGTATCTCTTCGATTGTCATGGTCTGGTCTGCGGGCGGCATGTCTATCCTGCCCATCTGGTGCATGACGCCGCCGGTCACGGCGCCGCCGATTGGGTGCATGGCGGGCCGGTGCGAGTGCGGGCCGGTGTCCCCGTAGCCGCCCGCGTACACGTACACGATGCCGGGGTTGATCTGCTTCACCTGCTCGTAGCCGATGCCCAGGCGCTCCGGCGCGCCCGGCCTCATGTTGTGAACCAGAATGTCCACCTTGGCGGCCAGCCTGTCGAATATCTCCTTGCCCTCCGGCGTTTGCAGGTTGATGGAGATGTTCTCCGCGCCCGCCTGTGTGCGGTTTGCGCCCAGTCCGTCGAAGTTGCGGCGCATGGTGTCGCCCTCCAGCGTCTCGATGCGGATGACGCGTGCGCCCAGCTCGTAGTTGAGCGACGTGGAGAGCGGGCCGGCTATGACGGTCGAGAGGTCAAGCACGGTGTAGCCGTTGAGCGGGTTGGCCGGGAGATCCACGGCCGCGCCGTTGGTTGCGCCGCGCACGGCGGGGGCGGCCTCCAGCAGGCCAAGCGCCTCATCGGTGTGCTGCCCGAGCGTGGGGGCAGGCCCCTTCACGCTGCCCGGCGTTTCGTCCAGGCGCACGAGCACGCCCACCTGCCGCATGGGGCCGACAGTCGGGTCGTCCACGTCCACCACGTGGCGGTTGTGGACTATCTGCGGGTGATCCATGCCCTGCTGCGTTGTCAGGAACGTCTCTGCGGCCACGTTCGCCGTCTGGTTCACGAACACGTCCATCCATTCGTCTGCGGTCTTCTCAAGCGCCTTGCTGAGCACCATAGCGCGCAGCTCCTCGCGCTCCTCCGGCATGAGCGTGGGGGCGCGTGCGAAGCGCGGATCGTTGAGGACCCTCGCCGAGGCCCATGACCACCAGCGACTCGCGGAACAGGCGGACGATGATGTTGGCCATCTGGATCCACTGGCCGTCCCTGGTGCGGACGGGCTGGTAGCCCACGCCGGGCTGGCGATTGGGGTCGGACTGCGGGTCGTCCTGGAAGCGGTCCGGGAACTTGATCATCATCTGCCACACCAGCCAGTTGTTCACGTCGAACGGGCTGATGCCCTGCATGAGGCTGGTCTCCACGTGCTGGCCCACGCCCGTCTTCTCCCGCACGATGAGCGCGGACAGGATGCCGCGTACCGCGGCCATTGCCGTGCCGTGGTTGGCGACCTGGACGGCGGCGTAGTGCGGGCCGGGCCGCTTCGACTGGCCGGTGAACACGGAGAAGCGCCCCACCTTGGCTGCGACTACTCCGTCGTAGGGCTTGTAGTGGGCGTAAGGCCCCTTGGGGCCGAAGGCGGTGATGGAGCAGTAGACCAGGTCGGGCCGCTGCGCGCTGACCTCGTCGTAGCCGATGCCCAGCGCGTCCGCCTCACCGGGGCGGAAGCTCTCCACCACCACGTCCGCCTGCATCAGCAGACCGCGCGCCCGCTCCTTGCCCTCCGGCGTGTTCATGTCCAGCACAACGGACTGCTTGCCGCGGTTCCACAGCAGGCTCTGCGGAAACTGGCGATACGGGTCGCCCTCCGGCGGCTCCACCTTGATGACCTCTGCGCCAAAGTCCGAGAGTATCATGGTGGCGACCGATCCGGCCCGCCCCGTGGTGAAGTCGAGTACGACGATGTTGTCCAATGGCTGAGTCATGGTATACCTCCTGTGGCATTGTGCGCTGCCGGATGCGATTGCCGGCGCCCTTGCGGCGTGGTGATGGCGATGTCGGACTGTCTAAGGCGTCCTCTCGTTATCGTCTGGAATCCACGGCTGGTTGCCCATGTCGTAAACGGGCAGGAATGTGAAGCCATAAATGCGCGAGTAGTCGCCGGTGTCCCTGGGACTGACGAGGTAGCACTCGTCAGCCTGGAACCGCGGTTTGAGCTCATCCAACCTGTGCTTGAGCACCGTAAAGTCCACAGGTACGCCGTGCCTCTCCCACATTGCCTGTTGCTGGGACACCGGTATGTCTGAGCAGCTGCCCACCACGTAGCCCATTTCTCTGGCGCGCCTCACCATGTCCAGCGTAACGGGGCCCGGCTCCGCGGATACTTCCAGCACGTTGTCTATGTCAAAGGCGATTAGCCTGGTCAACGGGTGTTCTCCGATTGCAGCCTGCCCCCGCGGTCGGCGTGCCGCGCCGTGCGGGGGGCGGACGTGCGCTATCGCGTTCTGCCCTCCGGCCCCCAGTGGACCTGGCCGTCCTCCGGGCTGACCATCCACGGCTCCGGATCCATCGTCTGCACCTGGAGGAAGTCGAAGCCCGACACACGCGCAAAGTGCATGTCCACGTCCGTATCGCCGATGTGGACGTAGGAGTCGGCCTCGAAGCGCGACTTGACGCTCTCCAGCATGTGCTTAAGCACCGTGAACTCGACCTCGATGCCCCACGTTGCCCACATGTTCTTCTGGTCGCCCACGGGACGGTCGGAGCAGCTGCCGATGATGTAGCCCCACTCCTTGGCGCGCTCCACCATCTCCCTGGTGATTGGGCCGGGGCCGTGGCCCGTTGTGAGCGTGCCGTCTATGTCAAAGCTGATGAGGCCGACGGGGCGGCCTTCGGAGGGGCCGGCTGCGCCGTCCTCGCCGGACGTTGGGGGTGTAGTCTGCTCCAAGCGGTGTCCTCCGTGGCTGTGGTGGTGTGGGCGCGGCCCGGCAAGCCGCAGCCTGCCGGGCCATGCCGTAGCGAGCCTAGATCTCCGGGTGTACGCTCAGGAAGATGTGGCCGTTGCCTCCGGGCGTCACCTGGCCCATCGCGGCGGTCTCCGCGCGCACGTTCACCTGGCGCGCGCCAGCGGTGCCGCGGAGCTGCTCGATGCTGTCCGTGTACATGGCGGTTCGGGTGCGCCCGCAGCCCAGGTTGCCGCCGCTGGAGTTGAAGGGGTGCGGCCCCTCCACGCGGATGTCGCCGGCGTAGAAGTCGAACGACTCGCCGCGCTTGACGCCGTGCCACTGGAAGGCTTCCAGGTAGCTCTGCGTGAACAGGGCAAAGCCGTCGTACGGGTTGAAGATGTCCAGGTCTTCCGGCTTCGCGCCTGCGCCCTCGTACAGCCTGCGGGCCAGACTGTCGGTCCACTCCTCGTGGTCTTCCAGCGTTGCCATTGTGGAGCGGGTGGGATGGCTGGCCTGGACGTGGCTCAGGACGTAGATGGGCTTCTGCTTCATGTCCCTGGCGCGCTCCGCCGTGGTGAAGATCATGGCGAAGGCGTGGTTGACCGGCCGGTCGGAGTCGAGCAGGCCGTTGGGCCAGCAGATGTAGCGCTGCGTCAGGTAGTCCTCCAGCGTGATCTGGTACGGCTCGTGCTGCGCGTAGTAGCCCCAGGGGGTGAGCAGGCCGTTCCTGCGCTGGTTGAGCACGAAGGGGGCCAGGTCGTCGTGGCTGCCGCCGTACTTGGTGCAGTACTGCATGAACACGAAGGCGTGCTGCATCATGGCGGAGGTCATCCAGCCCCACGGCGCCGACCACTTGCGGCCTCCCTCCGAGTAGATGCCTTCCTCCAGCTTGTACCTGCCGGGCACGTTGCCCATGTTGTAGGTCATCAGCAGGACGTTGGCCTGGCCGTCTCCGACCG
The DNA here is from genome assembly GCA_963555975.3 of Dehalococcoidia bacterium. Taxonomy (GTDB): domain Bacteria; phylum Chloroflexota; class Dehalococcoidia; order Lucifugimonadales; family UBA2985; genus JAPPHY01. The sequence goes on along the minus strand of CAUVXT020000002.1, from coordinate 2,271 downwards.
CCTGCGCGGCCTTGCCGGTCTCCTGCCCGATGGCAAGCTGGTTGCGGTCGATGTACTGGAGGTTGCTGAGGGGCGTGCCCTCGCGCTCCATGCCGGCGATGAGCCAGTCGGCGGAGGTGAGGCTGAGGCCGTCCTCGGAGTCGTAGGGCGGGTCGAAGTAGGGCCGCGGGTCGCCGCGGTCTTCCTGCGCCCACGAGTCGCCGGCCATCGCCTCGCTGCACATGAAGCCGTCGATGTCCGCGGCCGTCAGTCCCGCGTCCGCGATCGCGTTCTGCATGGCGGCAAGCTGAAAGGCGCCCAGCGTCCTGTCCATGCTCACGCCGTCCCAGCGGCGGTCAATGTCGGAGTACCCGTAGCCAACTACGGCCACCTTGCCCCGGTGCTCCCAGAGGCCCATTCCCTCTGCGTATCTTGGGAATCCTCCCGCGCTGCTAGTCATTGCTTCCTCCTTGCTCAGGTTCAGGTAGTACGTCGAGCCGATTCGCCGCCGGATGAGTGTCCGCGGCTACTCGACCACCTTCCAGTCGTGGATGAACCGGCCCGGCTCCAGCTCCTCGAACACCACTTCCACGGCCGCGCCCTGCGGCGCCTCGGTGACCGGCGTGCCGGGCAGATTCGCCAGGAAGTTGATCGACGGATCCTCGTCCAGCGAGATTATGGAGACGTTGAAGGGCACGTCCCCCTTCAGGCGCACCACGCGGGTGTCGTGGACAACCAGCGTCTCCAGGATGTGGCCCTTCCCCTCAACCTCTTTCCAGTCCAGGGGATCCTTGGTATCGCAATGCACGCAGTTTGCCTTTATGGGGTACTGGAGCCTCTCGCAGGCCGTGCAGTACTGCAACACCAGCTTCTTCTCGTTCACGCCGTCCCAGAACGGCTTGTCCAACTCATCGGCTACCGGGATGGTCTTGGGCATTCCTTACCTCCTTAGCGGACTGTTAGGTTTCTTGAATCTATGCGCGGCGGTCAGTCCGTGAACCAGGGGGTGGCTTCCTCCCAGTGCACGATGCCGCGCTCCATGTACGACTCGATCTCCTGATCGCCGTAGCCAAGCTCCAGCATCACGGCCTGCGTGTGCTCGCCGGGGTACGGCGCCGAGCGATACCGCCCGGGCGTCTCCGACAAGTGAACGATGCCGCCGGGTCGCATGTAGCCGCCGAACCTGGGGCTGTCCGATTCCGTGTGCACCGCAAAGCCGTTCTCAAGCGAGTGGGGGCTGTCCAGGTAGAACTCCTCATCGTCGTCGCTGTTGGAGACTCGGACGCAGGCCACGTCCACCGCGGCCAGCGACTCCTCCCACTCCGCGGCTGTGCGCGTGGCGAACACCGCCGCCAGCTGCTCGACCAGCTCATCGTCGTGGGACGCGCGGGCCGCTGGCGCAAACCGCGGATCGCCGATGAGGTCGCTCCGCCCGATGGCGTTGCACAGCGCCTGCCACTCCTCCTCGAACGGGCAGGCGAGGAACACCCAGCCCTCGCTTGCCTGGTACAGGCGATAGAGGGCGTTGAGGCCGTAGCAGTCGGCGTCCGGCACGGCGTAGGGCGGCCGGCCCTGGTAGTCGTAGGCTTCGTCGTGGTTGGCCCAGGCGTTGGCGCACATCATCGTGGCCTGAATGGCCTGCCCCTGGCCCGTTCGCTCCCTCGCCAGCAGTCCGAGCATGATTGCCGTCCCCACTGCCTGCGAGGAGTTGGGATCCGGGTTGCCCTCGTTGGCGCGCATCATGCGGCGGGAGGTATCCTTGATCTCGTCCATCGTCATGGGCTGGTAGGTAGGCGGGGGCATGGCCTTGCCCGCCTGCCTCAGCGCGCCCCCGAACAGCGCACCCGGCACCGGGTGCGCGCCCGGCCTCCTGCTGTGCGGGCCGGTTGCGCCGTACGCGCCCACGTAGACGTGAACCATGCGCGGGTTGATGCTCCGGCACGTCTCGTAGTCTATGCCGAGGCGGGTCGGAACGCCGGGGCGGAAGTTGTGCAACAGCACGTCCGCCCGCGCCACCAGCTTGTGGATTAGCTCGCGGCCCTCCTCCGTCTGGAGGTCTACGCGGATGCACTCTTTGCCTGCGTAGGTTCGCATGGTCATGAGGTTCTGGACGCCGCCGGGCCTGGTTGCCGGCGCGCGGCCGGGCGTAGCGTCCACCTTGATGACGCGCGCGCCCAGGTCTGCGATCATGGATGCGCCGTACGGCCCGGCAATGACGGTGGAGAAGTCCAGCACGGTTACGCCGTCCAGCAGGTAGGCGGGCGCGTGTCCGTTGCCGTGGCCGTTGCTTGC
>CAUVXT020000001.1:0-16480 GCA_963555975.3 Dehalococcoidia bacterium | reverse complement strand
CAGCGTTGCCCCATACACTGCCGAATCGACGGCCTTCTCGACGGGGACGCTCTCGCCGGTCAGCAGCGACTCATCGACGGACGATGCGCCCTGCGCCACCACGCCATCGACCGGGATTCTCTCGCCCGGCCGCACCAGAACCAGGTCTCCGGGGACGACGTCCTCAACCGGCACGTTGACCTCTACGCCATCGCGCAGGATTGCCGCGTGTTTCGGTTGCAGGCCCATCAGCTTCCGAATGGCCTCGGACGTGCGGCCCTTCGCCCTGGCCTCCAGGTAGCGGCCCAGCAGCACCAGCGCAATGATGATGGCGGCGGTGTCGAAGTAGACCTTGGCCTCTGCCTTCTCTACGCTGAGCGCGTCCGGGAACATCGTAGCCGCCGCGCTGAACGCGTACGCCACGCCCGTGCCAACGGCTATGAGCGTGTTCATGTTGGCGGACTTGTGCTTCAGTCCCGCCCACGCGCCGCGGTAGAACTGCCAACCTGCCCACAACTGCACCGGCGTTGCCAGCGCCCACAGCGTGTACCAGTTCTGGAGGAAGGATGGCATCCACGGGAACCACTCGCGGAAGCTGCCCAGGAATATAACCACGCCCAACGCGGCCGCAACCAGCGTCCGGCGGCGCAGCCCGGCGATCTCGCGCGTGCGGGCCAGCCGTTCCGCGTCGCTTGCGGACTCGTCTCCGGCAACGCCCTCAATCGAGTAGCCTGCGTCGCTGACGGCATCGCGCATGTCCGGCAGCGCGGCCAGGCCCGGCAGGTACTCTACCGAAGCCTGCTCGGATGCCAGATTGACGCTCGCCGAAAGCACGCCATCCACGTCTCGCAGCGCGCGCTCAACGTGCACCACGCAGGCCGCGCAGGTCATGCCGCCCACGTTGAGCGTGACGCTGGCGAGGCCCGCGCGGTAGCCGGAGTCGTCCACCGCGCCTACCAGGTCTGCGATGGAGGCGCTGCCGCCGTTGAACTCAACCGTGGCCTGCTCGGAGGCCAGGTTGACGCTGGCCGAGACCACCCCCGCGACATCCTTGAGCGCGCCCTCTACGTGCGAAACGCAGGCGGCGCACGTCATGCCCTCTACGGGCAGGACGACTCTACGCAGTTCCGGGGCCTTGGCAGTCATTTCAACGCTCTCCCGTGCGCTCGACTGCCTGCAAGCAGACAGCCTCACGTACCATTATGCACCATTGCGACCGGATTGTCGCCGCCGCGCGCCGCCTCCGATGCCCGCGGCTACCGGCTGCGGCGAAACGCCGGAGGCGGTGACGCGCCGCTCCTCCGCCTGCTCCACCGCCCTCGCGACCAGCGCGGGCACGTCCAGCGCAGACTCCAGCCGCTCGACGTCCGCTATTCTTGCGCGCGTGGCCGGATGGCGCGGCGTGAACAGCGAGCAGCAGTCCTCGTCCGGCAGGATGGAGACGGGGAAGGTGTCGATGCGCCGCGCCTGCTCGATAATCTCCTGCTTGTCCATACCAATGAGCGGGCTGAGAACGGGCATGGTCGCCACGTCTCGCACCACGGCGAGGTTCTCCAGCGTCTGAGACCCAACCTGTCCCAGGCTCTCGCCGGTGACGAGCGCGCCCGCGCCCCGCTCCTTTGCGATGGCCTCCGCAATGCGCGTCATAAACCGCCGGTACACCACCACGCGGTAGGCCGGCGGCACCGACAGGATGATCTCGCGCTGCACGTCCGCGAACGGCACAAGGAACAGCGTCGAGCGATGCTGGTATCGCCCCAGTATCTCCGCGATCTCCTGCGCCTTCTCCCTGGACGACCCGTCCACCAGAGGGAAGCTGTGGAAGTGGACGAACGTCACCAGGCAGCCGCGCTTCATCATGCGCCAGGCCGCAACGGGTGAGTCTATGCCCCCGGACAGGAGCGCGGCGACGCGGCCCGCGGAGCCGACGGGCAATCCGCCGGGCCCCGGCATCTCGCGCAGGTACAACAACGCCTCCCGCGGCGTGACCTCTACAAATATGTTGACATCCGGCTCGAGCAGGCTCACGCGGGCGCCGCTCAGCCGCTCAACGAAGCTGCCAAGCCTGCGGTTCAGCTCCAGCGAGGTGAGGGGATACGCCTTGTCGGAGCGCTTGGCCGTGATGCGAAATGTTGCGAAGTTGAGTCCCGCGATCTCGGTCTCCAAAGCGGTCTCAATGGCCTCCGGCGAGCGCGGAACCTTGCGGCATCGGTAGAACTTGACCACGCCGAACACGCGCCCGATGCGTTCGGCGATCTCCGGCCAGGAGGCGTCCGTGACGGGCGAGACCTCCACGCCGAGATGCCTGCGCACCACGCGCTCCGCGGCCGTGCCGCGCAGGGCCAGCCGCAGGTTGCGTTCCAGCCGCCGGAAGAAGAGCGGGCGGTTCTTGCCCTTCAGGGTGATCTCGTGTACCCTGACCATCACGGAGTCCGGGGGCCGCTGCGTGTCGAGTGTAGGCATTCGTGGAATCACTGGTATCGGGCTGCCCTGCGCGCCCGCATCGGACGGGCGATGGGTGATTATCCTGCCTGCGTGATGGAGGCTTCTCGGCAAACCCTCTTACCTCTTCCCCCTTGAGGGGGAAGATTGAGATGGGGGTGAATGAGTCTGTACGTGCCCCCATCCTAGCCTTCCCCCGCAGACGGGGGAAGGGACATAGGGGCTACGCCCCCGCAGCCACGGGCAGGTCAACCGTGTACGCCTCCATCATGGCGCGGAGCTGCTGCGCCGTCCGCTCGTCCGGCGGCGTGAGAGGCAGCCTGGGCGCGCCCACGTCGAAGCCCGCCTCGTTCAGGCCGAACTTCACCGGTATGGGGTTGGACAAGACGAACAGCCCCTTGAAGATTGGCGTGAGACGCAGGTGCTCGGCGGCGGCCTCCGCCGTTCTGCCCTCTACGGTGGCGTCCATCATGCACTTGATCTGCCGCCCCACCAGGTGCGACGCAACGCTCACCACTCCGTAGCCGCCCATCGCCATGATGCCGAACGTGTCGCTGTCGTTGCCGCTCCAGACGCGGAAGCCCTCCGGCGCGCCGGCGATGATGCGCGCGATCTGGTCGAAGTCGCCGCTGGCCTCCTTCACGCCGACGATGTTGTCGATCTCCGCGAGGCGCAGCGTGGTCTCCCACGACAGGCTTGTGATGGTGCGGCTGGGCACGTTGTAGAGGACGCAGGGCAGGCCCGTGCTCTCCGCGATGGCCCGGAAGTGGAGGTACAGCCCCTCCTGCGTGGGCTTGTTGTAGTAAGGCACAACCAGCAACGCGGCGTCCGCGCCCGCCGCTTCGGCCTCGCGCGTCAGCTCGATGCTCTCCGCGGTGCTGTAGTTGCCGGTGCCGGCCACGACCGCGCCGCCGTCGCCAAGCTCCGACTTGACCTCGCGAAAGAGGCGAAGCTTCTCCTCGGTCGTGAGCGTCGGCGACTCCCCGGTGGTGCCGGACACCACCAGGCCGTCGCTGCCGGACTCCAGCAGGGCGGAAGCCAGCCTCCTGGCCTGCGCGTAGTCCACCTCGCCCCCCGCGTCGAAGGGCGTCACCATTGCCGTAATGAGCCTGCCAATGTCGACCATGATACCTACCTCCTGGCGGATGGGGATAAGACCTCTTCCTTGACCACCACTTCGGCTATCTGAACGGCGTTGAGAGCGGCGCCCTTGCGCAGGTTGTCGGCCACAACCCACATGGCGAGGCCGCTGGGGTGGGACACGTCCTCCCGGATTCGGCCCACGAACACCTCGTCGGCGCCCTCTGCGCGCAGCGGCAGCGGGTAGCGCTGCGAGGCCGGATCGTCCTGCACGGCGACGCCGGGCGCGCCCGCCAGTATCTCGCGGGCCGCATCCGCGGACATGGGGCGCGCAAGCTCCACGTTCACCGATTCGCCGTGCCCAACGTACACGGGCACGCGCACGCAGGTGGCGCAGATGGGCATGTCCTGCTCGTGCATGATCTTGCGAGTCTCCTGGACCATCTTCCACTCCTCGGTGGTGTAGTCGTTGTCCAGGAAACTCTCGACGAATGGCAGGGCGTTGAAGGCGATGGGGTGCGGATATGCCCGCGGGGCTACTTCGCCGTCTCCGCCCTCGACTGCGTGGGCGACCTGCTCGCGCAGTTCGTCCACGGCGGCGCTGCCCGTGCCTGAGACCGCCTGGTAGGTGGAGACGACGATGCGCTGTATGGGATTCACCACGTGGATTGGGTTGAGGGCAACCACCATCTGGATGGTGGAGCAGTTGGGGTTGGCGATGATGCCTCGGTGCTCGCGGACGTCGTCCGGGTTGACCTCCGGCACAACCAGCGGGACCTGCGGGTCCATGCGGAAGGCGGAGCTGTTGTCGATGACGACTGCGCCCGCGCGAGCGGCCGCGGGGGAGAAGCGGCGGCTGATGTCGCCGCCTGCGGAGAACAGGGCGATGTCCACGCCCTCGAACGAGTCCTCGGTGGTCTCCTCCACCTCAAGCTCTTGCCCCTTGAAGGTGAGCCGCTTGCCCGCCGAGCGGTCGGAGGCGAACAGCCTCAGCGAGTCTATCGGGAAGTCTCTCTGCTCCAGCACGCGCAGGAACTCGCCTCCCACCAGTCCGGTAGCGCCCACAATCGCAACTCGAAAGCCCATGTCTCCACCTGAGAGTCTAGATTATCGTCTTCCATACTATACGCGCGGACGCCGAATGACAAGCGCGCGTGTCCAAATCCGCTCATGGTGAGCCTGTCGAAGGGCGGGCGGATGAAACATCGGACATCGCCCGCGCGCGCCCTCCCCCCTATTCCCGCGCAGGCAGCAATCCATGCGAGCGATGCGATTATGGGCAGGGCTGTCGCGTACGCCCACCTGTAGCCGAGTGGACGCCCGCTTTCGCGGGCGTGGGGAGTGGGTAGGCGGCCCGTCTGCCCTCCGGCAGCTAAGGGCGAACGGTCATACCCGCGCGCTTGCCCGCCGCGTTCAACGCCATGTATACTCAGGGGCAGCGGCGGCGGAATGCACGCCGCAGCCCGGCGCCCGCGCCGGGCGGATAGGAAAGACGGGCGGTTAGCTCAGCTGGTTAGAGCGCTTGCTTCACACGCAAGAGGTCAGTGGTTCAAGTCCACTACCGCCCACCACCCTGCGAGTACGACGCCTCGCGGGCACGCGCTGAAAGATAGGCCATGCGTCTGACCGACAAACAGCTCGGAGGCTGGTGCCTGCTGATTGGCACGGCGGCGATTGCCGTCAGCTACGTGCTCTCGCCCGGCCGCGGCATGGTGGACACCGTGCCGTCCACCAACCTCACAGACCTCACTCTGGCGATGGCGCGCAACCAGGCGTTGGCCTACACCGTGCCCATCGTGATCATCCTTGGCGCGGCGCTCATGCTCAACGGACTGTTGACGGTGCGGCGGTACGCGGCCCCCGTGCCGCGGCTCGGACTGCTGGCGATGTGCGTAGCCGTGGTGGTGATGATGGTCATGCGCGGCCTCGACTACATGATCGTCGGCCTGGGCGTGTCCGCGCTGGAAAGCGACGCCGAGCGGTCGCAGGAGCTTCTGCAATCGGCGCTGGAGATGCAGCGGCTGGAGTGGGGGCTGCTGTTCACGGCGAACGTGGCCGGCCTGGCGGGGCTGGCGGTAATGGCGTTGGGCCTCGTCTTCCACCCGGAGCCGGTGCGCCTGCCGCCCGCGCTCAACCTCGTTGTGGCTGCGTTGGCCGTGGCGTCGCTGGCGATGTTCGTCGCCGCGTGGCACTCGAACGAGCTGGAGCTGGCGGTTGCGCCCGTGTTCGCGGCGATGTCACTGTCCGGCCTGGTCTACATGGTCCTGTTGGGGCGCGGGCTGGTCTTGTCTAAAGACGCATAGGCGGGCGATGCGTATGCGGAGGCCGAGGATCAACCCCGCTCATAGCTTGCCCCGTACTTGATACAGGGTGAGCATGTCGAAGCACAGCGGGCGAAGTCCGGCGGCTCCCCCGGCTCCGGCAGGATTGATTTCCCCGCGAGATTCACGATACAATCCCGGCGGTCGCCCGGTTTGCACAAGGGCGTTTCAGTGAGTGAGCGCGCGGTCTGGAGGGAGGTCTCACATTGAACTTCAAGGCCAGTGTATGTTTCGCCATGACAGTGGCGTTACTGGCAACGGTCGCGGTTGCGTGCGAGACCGATGAACCCGGCCTTGCCGACATAGGGGCTACCGCAAGCGCAGAGATCGAAAGTCCCCAAGGTGAGGCTATGGGCACGGTGACTCTCACCCAGGGCAGCCAGGGCGTACTTGTGTCGGCAGATCTGAGCGGGCTGACGCCGGGCGGTCACGGATTCCACATCCACGAGACGGGTAGCTGCAAGCCTGACTTCTCCGCCGCAGGCGACCACTTCGCCCCAGAGGGCATAGAGCACGGCTACTTCAACCAGAACGGGCATCACGCCGGAGACTTGCCAAACATCTACGCGCACGAGGATGGAACCGCACGCGCCGACTTCTTCAGCGGCGCCGTAACCCTGGAGGAGGGGAAGTCCAACTCCATACTGGACGGGGACGGCTCCGCGATCATCGTTCACGAGAAGCCCGATACCTACGGCGCGGAGGCCGGAGCGGGCGGCCGGGTCGGTTGCGGGGTAATCACGCGAAGCTAGCCGCGTTGGGGCGAGCGAACGCAGTCCCCCCGTTCATGCTTCGACAAGCTCAGCACGAGCGGAGATACTGTGTCCGCTCGCCCTCTGCCTTCGCAAGGGCCGGCTCTAAACCTGTCGAAGGGCGGGCCTCCGCCGCGCCCCAACCGTCATTCCTGCGGAAGCAGGAATCCATCACCGGGTGGGAAGGCGGGTCGCGGGCACATGGCCCACCGCCACTCCCCTGGTGCTAGCCCCCCCCGCTTTCGCAAAGATGACGGTGGAAGGAGGCCGCCCGGCCTCAGGCAGTTTCTTCCGCCAGCTCGCTCCGTTCCTTGTACATGCCAAACCCCACGATGATCAGGCACACGCCCTGAATGTACAGGACAAGCGTGTTCACCAGGAGCAAGGACTGGATGCCCACGTCCGGAGCGTTCATCGCGAACAGGAAGTTGAGCAGACCAATGAGTCCGCCTGCCGGAAGGACGTAGCACGCAGCCTTGAGCAGATCCATCGAGGCGAATCGCTGCGCCAGTCCAAGGCCGAACATGCTGGAGGCGATAGGGGCCAGCGCCACGAACGCCAGGGTAACGCCTGTCACGTCCATGTGCAAAGCCAGCGCTGCCGCCTCGAACTCGGCCGCCATCTCCGATCCTGCGGCTTCCTGGTTGCTGCGCTGGAGCAGGTGTATCTCAAAGTGCTTGATGCCCTGCGAGAGGAAGAGGATGCTCCACTCGATGATTGTGGCAATGATGCCGAACCGCAGGAGTGTGCCACCCAGGCCGCGCTGCCGGATTGCCAGAGGCATGAGGCCCACGAAGCCAAGGATCATCAGCGCCAGGGAGATGAGCGTGAAGAACGTCATCCACTGCGCCAGGACCGGCATTTCTGCCAGGGCGTCACGCGCTGCGCGGAAGTCTGTCTGGTCAACCGGGTTGATGAAAGTGTACCCCGGTACGAAGAGCGGGATCACGAAGGAGAGCAACACACCCACCACCAATGCAAGACCTGCGTACCTCATTGCCATATCTGCCCCCTTTGCCTGGAGAGTTTCAGTGTCCAATAGGTGGGAATCCCCAGGCAAGTCTTTGACATGCGCTCAAAGCATATCACACCGTGACTGAATCAAGCAAGCGCGCCTGCGGTAGAGGGCGCTCAAGCCGGCGCATCGCAGGGGTGGTTTGTGAGCCGCCCACGGGTGGCAAGGGCAAGCACAAGGAAACTGCCCCTACCAGAGGTGCGGCCTCCACGCGCCTCGCGCTTGCCGTCGACGAGACGCTCGGCAACCCGTCACTCCGGTGCGGCCTCCACTCACCACCGCGCTTGCGCGCAAATTCACAATTAGTGTATCATGCCCGCCGAAAGCAGGCTGCCAGGCGAGCCGTCATGTAGGGCATATCGAGGCGTAGCATGGAAGAGTCGGGAGGCCGCGAAGCCCTTGCCATCCACGCAAGCGGCCTGAGCAAGGCATACGGGCCTCACCTGGCGCTCGACGGGCTGGATCTCAGCTTGCCCTGGGGCGGTTTCCTCACGCTCTTCGGCCCCAACGGCTCCGGCAAGACCACCCTCATCAAGGTTCTGGCAACCATCGCACGCCCGGACAGCGGCGAAGCGGCTATCGCCGGCTACGACCTCAGGAAGCAACCCGCGGCCGTCAGGAGGAACATAGGAGTCGTGACCCACCAACCCCTCCTATACGCCGACCTCACCTGCCGCGAGAACCTCCGGTTCCACGGCAGGATGTTCGGGCTGAAGCAGCTAGACGAGCGCATAGAGCAGGCGGCCGACACGGTCGGCCTGCGCCCTCACCTCTCGCGCAGGGTCGGCACACTCTCGCACGGCCTACAGAAGCGCGCCTCGCTGGCCCGCGCCATCCTGCACGACCCGCCCATCCTGCTGCTTGACGAGCCGGAGACCGGCCTCGACCAGGAGGCGCTGGACATGCTGAGCGCGCTGGCGTCCGCAGGCGAGCGAGGACGGCGCAGCGTGCTCATGGCAACACACAGCCTGGAGCGCGGCCTGGCTCTCTGCGACCGCGTCGCCATTCTGGCCGGCGGGCGCATCGCGTTTCAGGCGGAGCGCGCAATGGTGGACGAGGCCACGCTGCGCGACACCTACGCCCGCCACGCGAGGGTTGCGCCGTGACCGGGTTCTGGAGCGCGATTGCCGCCATCATGTGGAAGGACATCCTCACGGAGGCGCGCTCCAAAGAGGTGGTGACCGCAGTGTTGGCCTTCGCCATCCTCACGCTCGTGATACTCAACTTTGCGGTGAACAAGGATACCAGCCTCACGCCGGTGGTCGCGCCGGGCGTGTTGTGGGTATCGTTCACGTTCGCCGGCGCGCTTGGGCTTACGCGCACGTTTGCGCTGGAGAAGGAGCGCGGCAGCGTCGAGGGGCTGCTGCTGACGCCCGCCGGAAGGGACGCCATCTTCGCAGGCAAGATGCTGGGCGGCCTGGCGTTCATGCTGGCGGCCGAGGCGGCGCTGCTGCCGTTCTTCGCCGTCCTGTTCGACGTGTCCCCGTTCCGGCCGCTCCTGCTGCTGGTGGTAGTGTTGGCAACGGTGGGATTCGTGGCGGTGGGCACCCTGTTCTCGGCAATCGCGGTGAACACGCGCTCCCGCGAGATCATGCTGCCAATGTTGTTCCTGCCAATAGTGGTGCCTGTAGTCATAGCCGCAGTGGCCGCGACGGGCGGCGCGCTGGAAGGCAAGCCCTGGGGCGAGATAGCCAAGTGGGTCCAGCTGATCGCCGTGTTCGACCTGCTGGCCCTGGTATTCTCCGCTTTCGCGTTCGAGCACGTCATACAGGAGTGATGCGAATTATGGCAATGGACAGAATGGCCGGAAAGGCGCTGCTTGTCACCAGCGCGGCGCTCATGCTGCTGACACTGTACCTGGTGTTCATCTGGGTGCCCACGGAGCGTAATCTCGGCATCTCCCAGCGCATCTTCTACTTCCACGTCTCGCTTGCGTGGGTAGGCTTCCTCGCCTTCTTCTTCGTGCTCGTGGGCAGCGTGGGCTACCTGTGGAAGCGCAGCCGGTCGTACGACAACCTGGCCTACGCCTCCGCGGAGGTTGGCATGGTATTCACAACACTAATGCTGATAACCGGCGTCACGTGGGCCAAGCCGGCCTGGGGCGTGTGGTGGACGTGGGACCCCAAGCTCACCACTTCGCTCATACTGTGGCTCATCTACGCAGCCTACCTCATGCTGCGCGCCTACGCCCCCGCAGGCAGCCAGGGCGCGCGCTATGCGGCGGTGCTGGGCATCGTGGGATTCGTGGACGTGCCCATCATCTATCTTTCCGTGGTGTGGTGGCGAACCGTCCATCCGCCGCTGGTCGTCGGCCCCGCGGCGGAGGGCAGCCTGGAGCCGTCGATGCGAGCGGTGCTGATGGTCGCCACTGTGGCGTTCACATTCCTGTTCGCGCACCTGCTGATGGAGCGGCTGGCGCTGCGCCGCAGCGAGGAGGAGGCTGACCGGGCGCGAGTTGTCGCGGAGTCGAACCTGGCGGGGTATCGTGCAATGGAGGGCGCATGAAGGCAACGAGCTTGACGATGAGAACCCTGGCGGCGGCGCTGGCGGCCGCGGCGCTTATCGCGCTGGCGACTACGGCTGCGCTCGCCCAGACGGACGGCGCCGACCAGGCTGCGGCGGAGTCCGCGGAGGACAGCGGCCCGGAGGCCAACCTGCCCTACCTGTTCGCCGCTTACACCGTGACGTGGATCGGCTTCTTCGCGTACCTCTACCACGTCTCGCAGAGGCAGCGAAGCCTGCGCCGTGAGGTGGAGGCGCTGCGCGAGGCGCTGGAAGAGCGGGACAGGCGAGAGCGCGGGGGCGGGTGACGCTCTCGGCCAGTTGCCTTGATGAGTGCCATTGGCGGCATTTGCACCGGCCATGCCGCAACTTGACAGCCGGTTGCGGCTCTTGGAGAATGAAGGCGAGTGGCGCGGGCCAATTGCGAGGGGTAGATGTGCAGGACTAATCCGGGAGGGGCAGCATGGTACTGGAACTTGAGCTTGACTTCTTCGCGAGGAACAAAGAGGAGTTGTTGAGGCACCACGAGGGGAAGTTTGCCCTGATCTACGGCGATGCGCTGATTGGGGTGTGGGACGCCCAGGAGAGAGCCTACCGTGAGGGAGTTTCCCGCTTTGGCAACGTGTCCTTTCTGATCAAGCGCATTGCGGAAGAAGAGGCTGTGGAGTCCATTCCGCTCCTGATCTTGGGGGAGGCAATGGATGCCCACGTTCCATAGAAACTTCACGCACGGGCAGGATTCCGACACGCCGGGCAGACACAGCCCCCAGCATCTGGCTAGAGTAGGGCCGCGCTTGCCCGTGCAAGTCGCAGTGCCTGAGAGTCTCGCCTCAGCGTTGCGCGAACAGGGCGAAGAGATACCCGGCTCTACGGAAGGATTCGCCCTTTTCGACACGGGGGCTTCTGCAACATGCGCAGACGAAAGCATCCTGCAAGAGCTTGGACTTAATCCGGTGCGGACCGTGCGGGTTGCTACGCCGTCCAGTTCCGCGAATGCAAACGTATATGTCTGCGCGCTGCGCTTTCCAGGCAGCCCGCTGCCGGACATGGAGGAGAGGTTTGTGATCGGCGCACAGTTGCAGAACCAGAACTACGCTGTCCTCATTGGCAGAGACATCTTGCAGGACATGATCCTCATCTACGATGGGCCGGGCGCCAGAATCACGTATGCCTTTTGACCCGCGGAGGACTCCCAAGAATCCCCTCCCGCATTTGACCCAAAACTCGCCCCAAATTGCCCGAAATAGCGGTTGACTTCCCCTTGCGCGCGTGGTAAGGTGGCTTATTGTCACTTTATGCTTTACCCTGCAATCTCCACCCCTTTCCGTGCGACTGTCTAGTTGCGGATTACCCGCGCCCAAAGCAAGCCGGACCAAGTTCACCCACCAGGAGCGTGATTCACAATGGCATCTATAGCCCTCGCATCTCCAGGCAGCGTCACGGCCACCATCGACCAGAAGTCCTACGCCAGGATTCCCACGGTGCTGGACGTACCCAACCTCATCCAGCTCCAGACAGCGTCCTTCGAGTGGTTCAAGGGCGACTGCCTCAAGGTGCTGTTCGAAGAGATCTCGCCGATACAGGACTTCACCGGCGGCCGGTTTGAGCTGAACTTCACCGACCACGTCTTCAACCCGCCCAAGTACACCGAGGAGGAGTGCCGGGAGAAGGAGTTCACCTACTCCGCGCCCCTGTACGTCAAGGCAAGCCTCCTCATCAAGGAGACCGGCGAGATCAAGGAGCAGAACCTCTTCATGGGAGACATTCCCATGATGACCTCGCAGGGCACATTCATCATCAACGGCGCGGAGCGAGTGGTGGTCAGCCAGCTCGTGCGCTCCCCCGGCGTGTACCTCACTGCGGAGCGCGACGTCGCCAGCGACCGCGACCTGTGCGCAGGCAAGCTCATCCCCTACCGCGGGGCGTGGCTGGAGTTCGAAACCAGCAACCGCGACGTGCTCTCCGTGAAGGTGGACCGCAAGCGCAAGGCGCCCCTCACAACGCTGCTGCGCGCCCTTGGCCTGGTCAGCGAGAGCGAGCTTCTCACCATGTTCCAGGACGTGGACAACGATCCCACTCACCAGTACATCCGCTCCACTCTGGAGCGGGACACCCACGTCCTGAGCCAGGACGAAGCCCTGCTGGAGTTCTACCGCCGCCTCAGGCCCGGCGAGCCTCCCAACGTGGAGAACGCCCGCAACCTCATGGAAAACCTGTTCTTCAACCCCCGCCGCTACGGCCTTGGCAGGGTGGGAAGGTACAAGCTCAACCGCAGGCTGGGCATAGACGTCGGTTCGGAGCAGCAGACCATCACCCGCGAAGACCTGGTGGCGGTGGTCCGCAAGATGATACTGGTCAACAACGGGCAGGAGCCGCCCGACGACATCGACCACTTGGGCAACAGGCGCATCCGCGCCGTGGGCGAGCTGCTCCAGAACGGCATACGCGTGGGCTTGCTGCGCATGGAGCGCGTCATCCGCGAGCGCATGACCACGCAGCCGGATCCTACGCAGGTGACGCCGGGCACGCTAATCAACGTGCGCCCCGTGGTGGCCGCCGTGCGGGAGTTCTTCGGCGGCTCGCAGCTTTCGCAGTTCATGGATCAGACCAACCCGCTTGCCGAGCTCACGCACAAGCGCCGCCTCTCCGCGCTGGGCCCCGGCGGCCTGTCCCGCGAGCGGGCCGGCTTCGACGTGCGCGACGTGCACCACTCTCACTACGGCCGCATCTGCCCCATCGAGACGCCGGAAGGCCCCAACATCGGCCTGCTTGGCTCGCTGGCGACCTACGCCCGCACCAACGAGTTCGGCTTCATCGAAACCCCGTACCGCAGGGTGGTCTCCGAGGTGCTCAGCAACTACCCAGACCTCCGGGGCCGCACCATCACCGAGCCGGTTGAGAACGACGAGGGCAAGGTGATGGCGCGCAGGGGCCAGGTTGTATCGGCGCCGCTTGCCAAGCGGCTCGCCGCGCTGGAGCCGCGCACGGTCAAGGTCAAGCCGTTCGCCTCGTCCGACCCGCTGGACATACACTACCTGGCCGCAGACGAGGAGGAGCGCTTCCGCATTGCACAGGCCAACTCGCCGCTGGACGGCAAGAACCAGTTCACCACGGACAGGGTGGAAGCCCGCATGGGCGAGGTCTTCACAATGGAGCCTCCCACCAACGTTGAGTACATGGACATCTCGCCGATACAGATCGTGAGCGTGTCCGCCGCGCTGATACCCTTCCTGGAGCACGACGACGCAATCCGCGCGCTCATGGGCTCCAACATGCAGAGGCAGGCTGTGCCGCTCCTCGTCACGGAGGCCCCGCTGGTGGCAACCGGCATGGAGGGCAGGGTTGCCAAGGACAGCGGGCAGGTGGTGCTCGCCAAGAACCCCGGCCTGGTGTCCAGGGTGTCCGGCGACCACATTGAAGTGACGGACGCGGACGGCGGCGTCGAGTCGTACCCACTGATAAAGTTCCTGCGCAGCAACCAGGGCACCTGCATCACCCAGCGCGCCATAGTCACCAAGGGTCAGAAGGTGCAGGCAGGCCAGCCGCTTGCCGATAGCTCCTCCACCGACCACGGCGAACTGGCCCTGGGCCAGAACGTGCTGGTGGCGTTCATGAGCTGGGAGGGCTACAACTTCGAGGACGCCATCATCGTCAGCGAGGAGCTGCTGCGGCGGGACAAGTTCACGTCCATACACATCGAGAAGTACGAGGTAGAGGCCAGAGACACCAAGCTCGGCCCTGAGGAGATAACGCGAGACATCTCCAACGTGGGCGAGGACGGCCTGCGGAACCTGGACGACGAGGGCGTCATCCGCCCCGGCGCAGAGGTCGGCCCCGGCGACATCCTCGTCGGCAAGATCACGCCCAAGGGCGAAACGGAGCTTACCGCAGAGGAGAAGCTCCTGCGCGCCATCTTCGGCGAGAAGGCCCGCGACGTGAAGGACACGTCCCTCAGGGTGCCCCACGGAGAGCGCGGCAAGGTCATTGAGGTCAAGTTCCTCTCCAGGGACAACCGGGACGAACTGCCCCCCGGCGTGAACAGCATGGTGCGCGTCTGGATCGCGCAGACCCGCAAGATCTCCGAGGGCGACAAGATGGCCGGCCGCCACGGCAACAAGGGCGTCATCTCCCGCGTGCTGCCCGTGGCAGACATGCCATACCTGGCGGACGGCACGCCCGTTGACATCATCCTCAACCCCATCGGCGTGCCCTCCCGCATGAACCTGGGCCAGCTTCTGGAGACACACCTGGGCATGGCCGCCCACAGCTTGGGCATGAGGGTGGCAACCCCCGTGTTCGACGGGGCGAAGGACGGCTCCATAGAGGACGGCCTTGCCAAGGCGTGGATGATACGGCAGGCGGGCGCCATAGACCCGCACGCCTCCAACGGCGAGGCCGAAGCCGACATGGACAAGGTCAACGAGTGGCTGTCCGAAAGGGGCTTCGACCCGGATGTCGTCCTGAACGACGACAACCCCGGCGAGGCCCGGCAGGCTTGCCTTCGCATCTGGCTTGCGGAAGAGGCCGGCCTGGACACCTCCGGCATGTCCGAGGAGGAAATGACGCAGGAGGCGCTTCGCCTCAGCAAGGAATCCGGCAGGTCTGCGCCCACCCTGGGCAAGAGCGTCCTGTACGACGGGCAGACCGGCGAGCCGTTCTTCCAGCCCGTCACCGTGGGCTACATCTACATGATGAAGCTGATACACCTGGTGGAGGACAAGATTCACGCCCGCTCTACCGGCCCGTACTCGCTGATAACCCAGCAGCCGCTGGGCGGCAAGGCGCAGTTCGGCGGGCAGCGTTTCGGCGAGATGGAGGTGTGGGCGCTGGAGTCGTACAGCGCAGCCTACAACCTTCAGGAGATGCTCACCGTCAAGTCGGACGACGTGCTTGGCCGCGTCAAGACGTACGAGGCCATAGTCAAGGGCGAGGACGTGGTGCAGCCGGGTGTGCCGGAATCGTTCCACGTGCTTGTCAAGGAACTCCAAAGCCTTGGCCTGTCCGTAGAGTTGTTGCACGAGGACGACGAGCAGCCCATGCTGGCAGAGCCTTCCGACGAGCTCACCGTGGACGGCGAGATCCTGAGCGAGTTCGACGCGATGGAGTGGATGATGGACACGGACGGGGAGTCGGAAGACCGCGTGGAGCTGGACGTGTCCTTCCTGACTGATGACGACGATGACGATGAGGAGGAGATCGACGAAATCCCCTCGGTCGAGGCCGACGTCACCAACGAAACAGAGGAGTTGGAGAATGCCCCAGAGTATGGAATTTAACGCAATCCGCATCTCCATAGCTTCCCCGGAGCAGGTGAGGAGCTGGTCTTACGGCGAGGTCACCAAGCCGGAGACCATCAACTACCGTACGCTCAGGCCGGAGAAGGACGGCCTGTTCTGCGAGCGCATCTTCGGCCCTACCAAGGACTGGGAGTGCTTCTGCGGAAAGTACAAGAAGATACGCTACAAGGGCGTCATCTGCGACAGGTGCGGCGTCGAGGTTGCCCGCTCCAAGGTGCGGCGCGAGCGCATGGCTCACATAGAGCTTTCCGCTCCCGTGGCCCACGTCTGGTTCTCCAAGGGCATCCCCAGCCGACTGGGCCTGCTGCTCGACCTTTCGCCCCGCAACCTGGAGCGCGTGCTCTACTTCGCCAAGTACATCATCACCCAGATAGACGAGGACAAGCGCTCGGCCGTCCTACAGTCGCTGAAGGACGACCTGGACTTGCACGCGGAGGCCGCGAAGGCGAAGGCCGATTCCTCGGAGTCCGGCGACTACTCCGAGGATTCCCACGACGCCGACTCCGCGAGCATAGCCGCTTCGGACTCGGGCCCGAAGCTAAGCGAGGAGGAGCTTCAGGCCCGCATCGACGAGCTGGAGAGCCTGCGCACCAAGCAGCTGCTCACGGAGGCCCAGTTCCGCGACCTGCGCGACAAGTACCAGGAAGTGTTCAGCGCGGAGATGGGCGCGGAGGGCATACTTTCCATCCTCAAGCAGATGGATCTGGAGACCGTGAAGCTGGACCTCCAGGAGGAGATACTCAACACCTCCGGCCAGCGCCGCAAGCGCGCCATCAAGCGCCTGCGCGTCGTGGAGTCCATCATCAAGAGCGACAACGATCCGCAGTGGATGATACTCGCCGTGCTGCCCGTGTTGCCGCCCGACCTGCGCCCCATGGTGCAGCTTGACGGCGGCCGCTTCGCCACCAGCGACCTCAACGACCTCTACCGCCGCGTCATCAACCGCAACAACCGGCTTCGCCGGCTGCTGGAGCTGGGCGCGCCCGAGATCATCGTCCGCAACGAGAAGCGGATGCTCCAGGAGGCCGTTGACGCCCTCATCGACAACGGCCGCGTCGGCAAGGCCGTTTCCGGCAGCCACAACCACAAGCT